>NZ_JBVFVC010000008.1:0-220 GCF_055523495.1 Mycoplasma sp. 13536 | reverse complement strand
AAGAGACAACATTGCTATTAAAAAAATATTATAAACAAATTAAACAAAATGAAAAACAAAGACAAGTTTTGGGTCTAAAGAAAAATTTAGAATTTGGTGAAATTGTTGAAATCGATGCTCAGCTTGAACCATATTTAAAAAATAATAAACCATTCTATCTTTATCATGCAATTGATGTTGCCACTGGAACATTATTAGCAGCATGATTTGAAGAACAAGA
>NZ_JBVFVC010000007.1:0-236 GCF_055523495.1 Mycoplasma sp. 13536 | reverse complement strand
TAATATTTTACAAGAACTTTCTGAAGGCTTCTCAATCCAAGAAGTAGCTAAGATTTCTAACAGAGACATTCGAAGTATAAAAAGTAAAATCCAAATTATTACAAATCGCAAACCACTTAGTTTAGATAAACACAATCGCTATGTTTGTGCTAAGTGTTCAAAAAGAGTAATGCGGGTTAAAACCCTTAATTTTACTAAACTATACGAACATTTATTAGGTTATTCATTTTCGCGAC
>NZ_JBVFVC010000006.1:0-296 GCF_055523495.1 Mycoplasma sp. 13536 | reverse complement strand
GTCCGTCAATATAAGATAACCTAAGAAATTTTTAATCCCCCGCCTTTGATTGCAATCAAAGGGGCCTTACTTTTGACAAAAGTAAGCAAAACCGACGAGAAAACACTGCCGTGTTTTCTGTTTTCGCAACATTTTTTTATCTAAAAATTATGTTAAAATTAAAACGCAATTATTTTGTTAATATCTCGCAAGTGACTTTTCCAAAAAACAAAAAAAAATATTAAAATTAATATGCATCAATTTTTATTTCATCATTGATGCTTCTGTGTAATGTTCGAAGTATCTCTAAATACTCG
>NZ_JBVFVC010000005.1:0-456 GCF_055523495.1 Mycoplasma sp. 13536 | reverse complement strand
TACTTAGTTTAGATAAACAAAATCGCTATGTTTGTCCTAAGTGCTCAAAAAGAGTAATGCGTGTTAAAACCCTTAATTTTACTAAACTATACGAACATTTATTAGGTTATTCATTTTCGCGACTCTTTTTTGTAAGTGATGCAATTAAAGAGAAATGAAAGGCCTACAGAAAATATTGGTATAGTGAACTTAATACATACAATAAAAATAGAAACAAAAAGAATTTGCAGCAAAAAGAAGTTAAGAAATCAGTTACCTATCTTGTTAATTCTTTTAAAAAATTATCCCCTGATGAATTTGCTCCTTCGCCTAGTACAATTTATAAAATAATTAAAAAATACCCTTATTTCCTTGATTTTGACCATATTGTTAAAAAATCTGAAGGCAAATATGGCATAAGGAAGCAAAAACAAACCAAACCTAAAACATTAAAATATGCTACAGAAATTTCAAAAC
>NZ_JBVFVC010000004.1:0-458 GCF_055523495.1 Mycoplasma sp. 13536 | reverse complement strand
AGGAATAAAAAAATAATTTCTAAACATAATGTCTTTCAAAAAGAAGGAAAGAAAAACGGCAATTGAGCCGTTGATTTAGAGATTAATAGAAAAGTTTTAAATGGTGTTGTTAGATACCAAGGTAAAAACCTTGCAGCTTTCGATATGCATGACAAAAGGATTATATTTCCTTATAATTCTGATGTTGTGTTAGTACATTCTTCTGATGATAATTTGTATTTTAAATATAATGGAAAAAAATACTTTGCCAAAGAACCTAATGGAAAATATCTAAGCTTTACAGAAATGTGAGCTCTTGAGAAAGGTTTAGATTATTCTATCCCTGCCGTTGGAAAACTAGCATTTATCCATAAGAAAACAAACTCATTTTTTAAAACTCTTGAATTATACATCTCAAAGTTTAATAGTGTCTCTGTGAATGCACAAGGAAATAACCTTGAAGCCAATAAGATTATGGC
>NZ_JBVFVC010000003.1:0-678 GCF_055523495.1 Mycoplasma sp. 13536 | reverse complement strand
ATCTAAAAATTATGTTAAAATTAAAAGACAATTATTTTGTTAATATCTCGCAAGTGACTTTTCCAAAAAACATTTTATATTTATTTTTAATAATTAATTGCTCCTTTTTTATTTTTAGTATATAATTAATAGTAATAAATTTACTAAAAATATCACAAAGGAGAAAAATGTTACACGAAGTAAATAGCCAACAAGCCCAAGAACTAATTAAAGACGGAAAAAAACTACTTGTTTTCCACGCTTTATGATGCGGTCCTTGCAAAATGTTTAAAAACACCCTAGAAGAATTTTCAAAAAAATTCAATATTGATGTTGTTAGAGTTAATATTGAAGAAAACAAAGAAATGGCAATCGCTCACAATGTTGCGTCAATTCCATATACAGAATTGTATTCAAATGGAACCAAAGTAGGTAGCCTTTTAGGATACCGTAATGTTGCACAACTAAGTGCTGAATTAGACAACTTTTTAAAATCTTAATCTTAAAAAATACAAAAACCAAGACTAAAAACTTGGTTTTTGTATTTTTTAAAAAAATTAGTGGTGCCGACAACTGGACTTGAACCAGCGACCCCATCCTTACCATGGATGTGCTCTACCTGCTGAGCTATGACGGCATATGAATTAATTATAACAAATAAAATTAAAATGCAAATATTTTTTTTTGTTTTTTGGAAAA
>NZ_JBVFVC010000002.1:0-43843 GCF_055523495.1 Mycoplasma sp. 13536 | reverse complement strand
ATAAATATAAAAAGCCTTTTTTAGTAAAGAAGTTTAATCTTAATTAATTTTTAAATAAAATATAATAAATTAATATGAAAATATTCAGAGCAATTGCTCTGAATATTTTAAATACAAAATTATTTTTTGTTTAATGCAAGTTGGGTTAATGTTTTAACCATAACACCAGTAGGACGTCCGCCTTGTTCGGCAGTACCAGCAACATCTAAGTGAATATATTCAACACCTTCTGTAAATTCTTTTAAGAACATAGCCGCTGAAGAGCTTCCTCCACCTGCTCCACTTAAATCAGTATTTTTAAGGTCTGCAACTGGAGTATTTTTAATTTCCTTAGCAAAGGCTTCGTCAAGAGGCATTCTTCAAACTAGTTCTTTTTGTGTATCAGCCGCCTCTTTTAGTTCATTTCATGCTTTATCACTAGTTGCTCAAACTCCGGTATATGTGCTTCCAAGCGCGACTAGAATAGCACCAGTTAAAGTAGCCACATCCACAATTTGAGTAGCTTTTAAATTTCTAACAGCATAAGTAATACCATCAGCCATTACTAAACGACCTTCAGCATCAGTATTATTAATTTCAACTGTTTTGCCATTCATACTTGTTCAAACTGTATCTGGCAATGATGCATCCCCGTTAACTCTGTTGTCTGTAATACACATAATTGCTGCAACATTTGTTTTTGGTTTTAGTTGAGCAATTGCCTTCATTGCACTAGCAACAAATACTGAACCTGACATATCAAATTTCATACCAATCATTGAACGACCAGGTTTTAATGAATACCCACCAGAGTCAAATGTAATACCCTTTCCTACATAAACTGTTTTGTCGGTTGAATCAGGATTTCCATTATACTCAATAACTACAACACGTGGTTCATACATACTTCCTTTGTTAACTGAAAGTAATAATCCCATTTTTAAATCTTCAATTTGTTGTTTATTTAAAACTCTAATGCTTAAATTATCATACTGTTTAAGATCTTCATAAACAACTTCGGCTAATTTTTCAGAATTTAAAATATTTGGTGGTGTGATTTGTAAATTACGTGCAAAATTTACAGATTCAGATAAAATAACTGCTTTATTTAATGCTTCTTTATATAAAGATTTATCTTCTTTTGAATAAAAACTCATTGGGAATACTTCTGGTTTTTTTCCTGTTTTAGCATCATAAATATCAGCATGCACATAGTTATATGCTTGAACAAATGCTGAAACTACTTCTGACAAGGTAACATTTCCTTTAACAAATGAATCTAGGCAAATTTGGTAGGCTCTTGCTTGGGTTGTAAAAAATCCTTTTGCAAAGCTTTGAACTGAATTATAGGTGTAATCTTTTAATTCTCCTAAATATGCAAAAGATTCATTATTTGAAAAGTAGTCAGTAACTACATTTGCTTTTTTAATTAAATTTTTGGGTAATTCATTATCTTTAAAAATAGCTTTTAATAATAAATCACCATTTTTTGTATTATCAATTTTCTTAATAAACATAATTCCTTTCTAACATAATTTATACTCATTATATTTTACATTAATCCTAATCTGTTAAAATATAAATATGAAAAAAAATAAGTTTATTATATTACCAATTTTATTAAGTTCAATTGTGTCAGGTAGTTTAGGTTTTATTGCTTGCACACAAGCACCAAACCCCCAACCTGAACCTACTCCTAAACCTGATTATCAATTGACTTCATTTAACAATACGAATAAAACCCAAACATCTTTAGAATTTTCAATTCAAATTTCTAATCTAATCCAAAATGATCAACTAAAAATTACACTTAATAATAATGACTATGATTTTTTAGTTTCCAATTTAACTAAATTATCAGGAGAAAACCAATTCCAAATCACAATTAATAATTTAAGCACTGATACAGAATATAATGTTAAAGAAATAAAAGTTAATAACAATAAAGTTTTGGTTATAAACCAAAACTTTAGAACACTTAAAGCAGAAAATAGCAATATTATAAAAACCCCAGAAAATCCAATTCCTCCAATAATTACAGATCCTAATAAAGATAAAGATAATTCAAAACCTCAAGATCCAAGTGATTCAGATAAGAAGAATGATGATAAAGTAAATCAACCACAAGATCCTAAAGCTACTGATGGCAATACAAAAACAAATGATCCAAAAGAATCTTCATCACTATCAACAATAATTGATAGAATAACTAAAACATCTGCATCTGTAATAGTTACTTTTGATCAAGTTCAACCAACTAGTATATATAAATTAGTAGTTACCGATTCAAGCAATCAAGAAAAACAATATTCATCTTTAAGTATTGATGGTAACTTAATTACTTTTAAACTTGATAATTTAACACCAGGTTTAAATTATCAAGTTAAAAAAATGACAGTAAATTTACCAACAGCTTCTGAATATAATATTAACCAAAGTTTTAAAACAAAAAATGAAGAATCATTTGAAGTTAAAAATATTGAATTAAAAGAAGTATTAGATTCAGAGGCGAAAATACGGGTCAATTTTACAACAAGCATTTTAGAAGATGAAAATAATCAAAACTATGATTTGACATTTATTAATTTATATGGTGATATTGAAAAAACAAATCTATCTTCCACAAATAAACTAATTACTGATGAATCAGGAAATTACATTGAATTTTTATTATCTAATATACAATTTAGTTCATTTTATCAACTAAAAAACTTATATATTAATAATAAAAATTATGAACTAAATAATTCACAAAAAGCAGGAGATAAATGAAAAAATGAAAGTGCTTTAACCTTTGAAACATCACCATATAGCAAACCAATTACTTATGAATCAATTGGTCTAACTTTTACTAGTGAACAAACAGCAAGTGGAACTTCTGATAAGGCATATCTTTCTTTAGAAGGCCTTAATAATCAATTTGAAATAAATGAAGAATATGTTGTTCAATTTTCATTTAAAGATAAAGAATCACAAAAAGAATTTAGTGCTAATTTAAATATTAGTAAACAAAAATATAATGATTTTAAAAATTTTGAATTTACATTATTTGAAGTTTCCGATTGGAATGATTTGGAAGGCTTTACCTTCTTGCCCAAAAATAAAAATGTTGAACTTATTGGTATTGGAATAGACACAAAAAAATATTATGAAGAAAATACAGATGATTCTAACTCAAAACTTAGAATTCAAATTAAACCCGCAAATGGTAAGACATATGAATTTAGTACTAATTCAAGTTATGATAATTACGATCAAAGCGAACTTACATATGATAAAAATACAAAATTATTAAAAGTAACCTCAAATATTACAATGGTTCAAAGTAACACCCAACCTACTAATGTCCAATTTGTTTTATCATCAGATTACGGTGCATCATGAACCTTACCAGCAACTAAAGAAAATGATAAATGAAGTGCTAAAATAGATAATTTAGATTTTAACGGTAAAATTTTCTTATCAAAAGTTAAAGCTGATAATAAAGACATTAGGCCAAAAAGTTCAACTGATGCTAATAAAGAAGTTACTAATAATCAAGATATAACTCAACAAAACCTTGCTATTTTTTCGATTTCGACAACAAATAATAATAAATCAACAGTTACTATTAACTTCTCACAAAATTTACCTAAACATTATTTAAGTAATGTTAAACCAATCTTTGTGTATTATGAAGAAGGCAATGAAAATAATGTATTTGAAGCACATATTCAAAATGCTTCAAATAACCAAAATTCATTGAGCTTTGAAACTTATTTAAAACCAAACGTTAATTACAAGGTTAAATATTTATTTTATAATAATCAATATTTAAAAACTGAAACAACATTTAAACGTGAAAAATATACTTCAACAAGTCAGTTAGATATTCAAAATCAATGAACTAATATAAAAACAACCCTGGAATTAAATCAAAAATGATGAGCATCAGCAGCTAAGAGAAAAATTGTTGATAAAGCTACATTATTGTCATTAGTGAAAGATATTAATATTAGTTATGATGATGAAGTTGATTTTATCATTGACAATAGCTATAATTCATATGATGATGCAAAAGGAAACTTACAACTTAAAATTAAGATAAGTTATAAAGATTATCAAAGTGATTTTAAAACATTTACAGTAAGCAACTTATTTACAAAAAACGATTTTAACCCTAATAATTCTGCAATTAATTTAAATAACTTAATCTGAATTTCTGAACAAGGCTTATCAAAATCAACTAGTGATTTTGATAAAACATTTGGTGCCGAATACGATGATAAAAACGATTTATCATATTCATTTGGTAATAAAACTAAGTGAATTGACCTGCAAGATCCTAAATTAAATGAATTTGTTGTAATAAGTGAAAGATTTAAAAACTATGATGATAGTAAATTCATGCTTTACTTTACAAAATTTACAGATGTTAAAGATGTTTATCAACCTCACAAAACTTCGCCTTATGCAATGTATGGAATGTTAAACTATCGTATTAATGCTTGATTTGATAGTTATAATAAGAATAATAAAAATGCAAAGCCAGAAATTAAATATGCATTATTTACAGAGCCAGCATTAATTACCGGATATAATAACTATAGTCAAAAAGAAGTTACTGATTATCTTACATATCTTGAAGCCCATTTAATTAAATACTCAAAAAACAATTGAGATGAATTTAATAAAACATATGGCTTTAATGATTCTTCTAAAGGCTTATCACCAGAGGAATTAAAAGAGAGAATTACATCAGGCGGATGAAACGAACTTTTAAAATATACAAACCTAGAAAGATTACTAACAAGATTGACATATTTTGTTAAAAATGCATATAATCCAGTTATTACCAATGAATTACATGCATTTAATATTATTAATGTTGAAACCGTTAAACTAGGTGATAATAATTATTTAAGAATTAACTTTAATATTAAAGCAATATTATCAAATAACAAAAACTTCGACAATGTTTTAAATGCTAAAGCATTAACGCTTGATTTTTTAATTAAAAAATAAACTAAACCTTGCTTATCTAGCAAGGTTTTTCTTTATTTATTGTAAAATAATTACAATAAATAAATGTGAGGTTTTATGCATAAAAAGAAACAGTTAGTTTTAGTGATCCCTTTAGTAACATTGCTACCAGTTATAGTAATGAGTTGTAGTAGTGCTCAAAGACTTGGAAAAGAAGATAAAGAAAAAGATCCTAATTATCAAAAGATAATTAGTTTTTTCAATAATCAAAATAGAAAACAGTTAAATATATTACAAAATAATATTACACAAACAAAAGAACCTATTTCAGCTTATAAAGCTGATATTCTAATAAATTTTGCAACTGAGTATCTCAATATCTTAGATACTAAACTTGAGACTCTTTATTCAGATATTGGTATTAACAATGAAAACTTTAATTCAATTAAAACAAAACTCCAAAAATATGACAAGATTATTAATACAACCTCATTAAACTTAAATAATTTAACTCATGAATTACTAGAAGAAATTAAACAAACTCATTCTGATATTCAAGCATACAATGAATTAGTGATTGAGAAAAACAAAGAATTAGATAAGTTCGTAAACGAAGCAAAGAAACTTAATCTTAATAATAAAGTTGTTAAAGACTTTTTAAATTCTGCAATTTATAAATTATTTAATTTAAATAAAGAAGTTAAGAATCCTTTGGAGTTGATTAAACAAATTGATAATAATATTACAAAACTAAATAAGTTGTTTACATTTGCATTTAGTTTAAATAACAAACCTTTAATTGCACAATTAAATAAAGTTAAAATATTTCTTGAGGAAAACCTGTCAATAAATAACATATCTTCCTATAATAATGAATTCGAAAATAACTTTACTTCATTAACTAATTACATTATTGAAAATAATCTAATAGCGCATGATGTAAGGAATGCTAAAAATGGGTTATTTAAAACTGTTGAATCTTCAAATATTTCACCACTGGATAAACAGTCATTAATATCTGAGATCCAAAATATTTATAACTTAGAGGGTATTTATCAATTAAAAACAAAACTAAATCACCTTGAAACAAGCCAAGTTGTTAAACTAAGAAATTCTTTAATTCAAACAATAGAAGAAGCACAGTTAACACAAAATAACAAAGATAATTTAAAAGATTTACTTAATACTTATAGTTTTAAATCATTAAATACCTTTAACGAAGAATTTACTAAATTCCTGCAAATCTTTGAACAAGTTAATAATAAACTAACGAGCATTGAAACATATATTAAAAATGAATGCCAAGGTTCACAAAAACTAGTTTTAGATTATTACAAAGAAAAATCCAAATATAATAAATTATTTACAGGTGGCTTATTAGATAAAATCTCGCTAGTTTCAATGCAATCAAATATCGAATCTTTTGAAACTTTATTACAAACTTATCAAACTCTTAATACTAATCTAAAACAAAACAAGGAGCAAGATTCCAAAACACTACTAGACTACTTCAAAGATGATGCAGGTGAGAGACTAAAATTTGAATATGATGAATTAGGTAAAAAATATGACCTCGAAAAATATTCATATTCAGCATCATATACTTTTGAAAATACAAAGTTATTCTTTGATGTGCATGATAATGAATATATTGATTATCAAATTACAAACCTAGAATTAGACCCAAGAAATTGAAATACTTTAAATATGCAAGTTAAAGTAATATTAAAACCTAATCCAGGCATAAACTACACTTATAATTTCTCCAAAACATTCGCTAGAGATGTTACTCAATACATTGACAAAATTAACCTTTGACACATTGATGAGAATTTTAATGTAAATTATGAGAGTTTAAATGAATTAAAAGAAAGTGATTTTTTGAATTTAAGTTTTGAAGATAAACTTTCATACTTTAAACCTAAATCAAGAAAAATTTCCAAATTCTTTACTTATCAATTTCTTAATGATTTTGAATATAGAAATGGACAATTATATGTAACGTTAAGAATTTTATTTAATAACCAAATAATAAGAGAAATAAAACGGCCAACACTGCATAAAGTAGACTTTTGAAATAATCAAGGATCATACCAAAATTATCTTGATGAAATACATAAAGCAAAGATCTTTAAAATCCTTGAAGGAACTTCAGCAACATTTTTCAATTCTTTAAAATTTAAACCAAATACCAAAACAACTCATGAAATATACCTTGCTTCTGATGCAATTAGAGCATTCAATGATTCATATATTTTGCCTAAATTTGGTAAATATGAATTATTTATTAAAGATGTTATTAATATTGATGATTGAAATGGAACAGCACAATTAATTCTATGATACAAAAAAGATGGAGTTGAAGTGCCAAGCGAAAATAATCAAGATATTTATAAAAATTCTATTAAAATTAACAATTTCAAATTACTTAACTTCTTTGACTTAAAGCCTAAAGGCGAAATCTTTACTGCAGAAGACTTTAAAGATGCAACAGCCCCAGATCAAAATATTATTAATTTAATTAACTCTGTTAATGAATCAAACTTTACTCCAAGGCTTACTTCATCAACTAAAGTAGAACCTGATTTTAGACTTATCAATGTTCAAGATTTAATTGACCAAAAAGCATTTATTAACATGGAATATTTAATGTTAATAAATAACACAGGTTCTAATAATAAAGGTGTAAATCACGATGATAAAGCATATGTTCCATTAGATAACAAATATTATGATAAAGATATAGAGGTTAATGCAACAAATATAAGCACATTACGAGGAGATTATTTCCCAGTTTGATATGATGTAAAGCGTGTTGGTAAGCGTGGTATGTCATTTAAACTTGGATGAATTAAGAAAACTGATCAATCAATTAGATATACTAATGAAAAAGAATATACCTTAATTAATTTAGTTAACGATTACCAACAACACCACTACCCAGAGATCATGGTTAATAATATAAAACTAAGTGATTTAAATATTAATTATGAAACCTTAAAAACTAAAACAGCAGATGAATGAGCAAGAGATTTAAATGGCCTTGAACAAGTAATCAAATTGAAAGTTAATGAAAATAATGAAATTCAATACAAAAACTTCTCTTTACCAGCTTCAATATTTAAAATAAATTCTATAAAACGTATTTCTGGTGACCAAGCATACATCAGCTTTAAGGTCCAAGATAAAAGCAATAAATGAATTCAAGGTAATACGTGATACAAAATAAAAGGATTTGCATTAAGTCAAACAAATAATTTATACGAAAGTTTTACATGAAGAAATTCAAATTTAAGAACAATTCAAGATTCTCTAAATTCAATTACTCGTGATCGTGTAATTGAACCAATGTGAGATGATTTATTATGAGATATCAATACTCGTACTAATATTGCATCATGAACTTTTAAACGAAAATATCTTGAACAAACATTATTAAAACCAAATGCTAGAAATAGAAATATTAAATTTAATATACATGCTAATTCTTTAATTAATGATGATCAAAGAAATCAGCGGATTCGTAATACAGAAAATGCCATTGCCATTAACATTAATTTAGATGAATTAATTGCTTCTAAAACTATTAAATATATTAAAGAAGCTAAAACCAATACAGAAGATACCTTTAAATATATATTAAGTCTAACCTGAAATGAAACTACGGGTATTGAGTTTAAAATATATATGGAAGATAATTCGTATAAAATCATTATTGATGAACCTGAATCTCAAATTAGCTTCCAAGAAACTTTTGAAAAACATCGGGCATTTTTAATATTACCTGCTGCTGTAAGCGCAACAATACAATATACAAATGATGAAGAATTAGAAGATTTTAAAGTTAACCAAAACCGTTTTGATTATAATCATATGGAATATAATCAATTCAACCAACCTATTACAATTTTCTCAGATTGAGAATATTTAGCTAACCGTGATGTCTATCAACCAAACCAAAATGTATCCTTCAAATTACATGAAGGATACAAAATGGATGCTGAATACATGCGATTAGAGGAATGGCGTAATTGAGATGTTGTGGATAATGCATACTTGAGGTCAGTAAAAGTTAATGTATTTAATAGAACAGGGGGGGGTCTCCTTATTAGCTAAGGCCAATAAGGATCCTGATGACTTTACTTTTTTATTTGCCACAAATTCACATGTTGAAAATATAATCCCTGAGGCTGCTGCTGCAAAGTCATGAAGTGATATTATCGATCAAAACTTCCTAAAGGAAACAAAAAACCGTCATTATCATTTTAGTTATTTACTAAATGGTAATGACTTAGAACGTAGCCGAAATATTTGAACAACTCATGGGTTTACATATAATAATCCATCTATAATATGAGTAACTGACGAACAAGTATCAAAAGATGGTAAAACCATTAGGCAACCACATGATATTATTGTTTATTCAATAGATGTATTAGAAAAAATAAAAATTGCTAGAAGTAAAGGGTTAATGGACCAGGTATTACGATTTGAAAGACTTATAAAACAAGCTAATTTAGAAATTGATATTCCTTCTAAATTTAGAATTCCTTCAGTACCTATGCTTTGAGATGCTGCGAATATTGGTTTCCCTTTTAATAAATTTTCTGCTTCCATTACGCGAAGACCAAAGTGAATTAAAGACAACCAATTTGCAGTTGGATGAAGAAATTATTATTCACATATTTATAGAGGTCAAGGTTCTTCAGGATCAGCTTTATACATTTCTAAAAATGGCAGTTTTAATTATTTTGGTCTTTTAACTGCTGGAAGTAGTGAATATTATGGTGATTCAACTTTTTCTATAGCTTATAGTTATGATTTAAGAGATTACAATTTTTTTGGTGTTAATTATGACCGTGAGCATCCTCTTTCATTACAAAATTATCGATCATTAGCCTCACAACTCTTCAAGGCTTATTTATATAATCCTAACACTTATGATATGCCATGGTTTTTAAAAGAATTAAAAGAAGAAAATTAAAATATAATTTACAGTAAAAAGCACCACAAAATATTTTGTGGTGCTTTGAATTAATTTTCCCAGTTTATGTTTTTAGGATGAATTGGGTTTGGGTTATTTCTTTCGTTTTGAATTTTTCCATCCTTGACTGTAATAATTTTAGAAGCTATTTTATCAATTTTTGGGTTATGGGTAACCATAACAATGGTGGTCCCATATTTTTTGTTAATATCATATAAATAACTTAAAACTAATTGAGTAGTTTTTTCGTCAAGGGCACCTGTTGGCTCGTCAGCAAAGATAATAGGAGAATTTTTTGCAATTGCTCTCAAAATAGAAATTCTTTGCTGCTGTCCACCTGACATTTGTGCTGGATATTTATATTTAACATCATCCATATCAAACTCAGTTAATAAGGCATGTAAATCAAGTTTTTTTTCTTTATTTTTTTGTAAATATCCACCAGTTTCAACATTATCATAACCAGATAAATTTTGTAGTAAATTGTAGTTTTGGAAGATAAAACTAACATTTTCGCGTCTAAATAAAGTTAATTTAAGGTCACTTAAATAAGGTAAGTTTGTATCACAAACGATTACGTTCCCTTTTGATGGTCTATCTAAAGCTGAAATTAAGTTTAGCAAAGTACTTTTACCACTACCTGATTTACCATAAATCATAACAAAGTCACCCTTATTAATTGTTAGAGAAATATTCTTTAAAACCCTGGTAACAATATTTCCTGATAAATAATATTTACTTACATCTTTAACCTCAATTATTGCATTCTGACTGTTTTTTAGGTCTTTGTTTTCGTCGGTTAACCGCTTATTTTTCGCAGCTTTAAACAATTTTTTAGCTATATAACGATCAACTATAACTCTTTTGCTACCTTGATCTACGTCTAAAATATCAAAGATATTTTTATATGTTATCTTTACATCACTGTTTTTACTTAAAATAGCAATTTGTTCATCATTTGTTTGATCGTTATTAATTTGTGGTTCTTTTTTCTTAAAAAATGCCATTTTACTTCTCCTTTAATAGATCTATAGCTTTAATTTTGTTTAAATTAATTCATGCTGCAGCTGAAGTTAACCCAAATACCCCAGAAACAACTGTAATTGTTAGAAGCAGATTGAATCAAGATATAGTTAACGGGATTGATAAGGATACACTAGTTGCTAAAAAGATTCCAAAGATTGAAATAATACCATAAGCAATTGGAAAGGCCAAAATTAATGAAATAATTATAAATGGTACATATATACCAAAGAACATTTTAATTTTTTCTTTATTAGAATACCCTAAGATACTTCAAATTGCTATATTTCGTTCATTTTCATTAATTAAAATTGTTGAAACAATTATTAAAATAATGATTGATAATATAAAGCTAAATGCTGAAATAATCGTTAGAATAATCTGAACTGTTTTTCCGATTGATAAAGCAAAACTAATCTCAATTGTTTTAGATTCAACAGTGTATGAGCTTGGTATTGCTAATTGTTCATTGAATAATTTAGCAAATTCTTTAATATGTAAATCTGGTGCTTCTTTTGCTTCATTATAAACAGTTATAAAGTTATCTCTTTCTGGGTTGTAATTAGGATTTAAAAATTTAACTATTTCATCATTACTTGCCCCAAGTTGTTTCATAACTCCTTCAACAGGTAAGTTAGGATTAACGGTAAAGTTTCCAAATATAGCATCAAAGAAATCTTTTTTCTCTCTAAGACCAGTATTATCAATATTAAAACTTTCAATAGCACCGAAAAACCCAGAAGGTGAGTATAGTCCAGTTGATAACATTAATTGAATTGGTAGTTGATCTTTAGATAAAATACCATTAAATTTATAATGATGTTCATTAAGCCCTTCAGGCAGTGAATCCTCTGTTTTAGATAATTTATCTTTATATAAAGCATCAAAACCTATAATTTGATCAGCAGCAGCTTTTGGAATTATAAATTCATTATTAATAAAAGTTGGATTAATTCCATAAACATAAAACTTATAAGTCTTATTTAGATCTTTCTCAGTATTTAAATATGAATCTCTTCCCAATTTTTCTTCAATATTTTTAGTTAATCGATTAACCTTATTTTTAATAGTTAATTCTAATATATCACCCTTACTTAAATTATATTTACTTTTAACCACATTATTAATAATTAAAGGTATTGCTTTTGAGCTATCTGATCCTTCAGATTTATATTGATTATCAATTGCGCTAAGCAAATTTTCTCCACTTTCAGAATATATGTTTATTTGATTTGAATTACTTTGGTAACCATAAATCTTTATATCATTTTCTTTATAGTTTGATTCTAAGTATGTGTATGTTTCATTTGTTGTGTTATTGAAGACTATTCCGTTAAATAACACAAAGTAATCTCTTACTTCAGTATTTATATCCATTCATTTATATCCATTAACTAGAAATTGACGGTATTGATCTCTATATGCAGTAGTTGTAATATTTTTATGTTCTCATTGTTTTTCAACATCGTTATAAACAACATAATAAAACTTACCATCAATAATATTGTCTTTATTAGGTATATATTGAAAGAATTCCCTTACTCCATTTTCTAAGGTTTTATTAATATCAATAGTATTTGTAGTTACTTGTTTGCCGTTTTTATCAGTTTCCATTACAAATGCAACACCTTCTTGGTGTTTCATTAAATTAAATCCAACATTATCTCTCAATTGTAAAATACGTGATTTTTGACTATCGGGTAAGGAATTATAAATAACTTGGAATGGATCAATTGAAACACTTGACTCAATTTTTATATTAACAGAAAATTGAGTGATTACATGAGGATGGAAGTCACTAGGATTTCCATTTTTTGCTTTTCCAGTGTCTGGATCATTTAAATTTACCGCACTAGACGCACCAGGTTTAAAATAATCAGGTTGATATTGATTTAGTTCTCTTATATCACCTACAGGAACATATAATGTATTTTCTAAATCCTTTGCTAAAGCAGGGTTATATAACCCTCCTTGGGTTGTAGGGGTAACTAAATCAAGTTTGTAATTATATTTTCGGTTACTATAAGTTTTCTCAACTGCTATTTCAAAAGTACCAAATGTTGAAATACCAATTATTGTGGTAATACTAGATAAAACAACTGTAATACCAAATGAAAAGAGTTTTCAAAAACTATTATAAATTAAAGAAATACCAAATTTTGTTGTTACTTTCTTATTTCTAGTTTTATGCAATAGTTTATTGTAAAACTCACTAATACTTAAGCTTGTAATTCCTGACATTAAATCAATAGCTTTATATCTTAAAGAACGAAGTGCAACTAAAACAATTAATAAACTCATTCCAAAAAGTGGTAAAGCTAAACTTGTGATTAATGATACAGGTTCAAAGGTCAGTGTTTCAATTGGTATAACTCAATAATTGCTTAAAATTTGCAATCCATATCCTGTTAATAAAAATCCGGTAATATATCCAAGTAACCCACCTGTAAATATTGTAAAGATTGCAAAAATACATAATGAAAGCGAGATTTGCAGTGGTGTATATCCTTGTGCAATTAAAATACCAATAACTTTATTTTTATTAGAAATATACCTTTTAATAATAAATGTGGTTGATATTGAAACTAGAGTAATTAATATAATTAAGATAAAGTTTGAAGTAGTCGAAACTGAGTTGATTAATTTTTCTATAGTTCCAATTCTTAAACTACGTTCTGGATTAATTGGATCTAGTTCATTATATAAAAAAGTTCTTTGTAAACTAGCAACATCATTTATTTGGTCTTGAACATATTTTTCAATTTCTAATTTTAATTCATTTAATGATGATGAATTAAGGGTCAGTTTTTGTTTTAACGTTAAATATTCTTTAACAACCGTTCCACGGTATGACTGTCTAATACGATCAAACCCACTATTATTTACATATACGACAGCTTGATCTTTTGTGTTAACTTGTAGATTATTTTCATCTAAAACAGGATAAAAATAATCAAATGTGATATCTTCTCCAATAATAATGAATTTAGTTCCATTAATATTAATTAAATATCTTTCATCTAGAGTTTTTAATAAAGCTTCTGCTTCTATAGCATCGTCAGGAATTTTTCCGCTATAAATCTCTTTGTTATTTTGATTTAAAAAAGCATAATTAACTTTTGCAATGTACGATTCAGGCCTATTAAAAGTTAGTACATTGTTCACTGGTGTTAATCCAGTAATTGAATTAATGGACGCAAACAAAATACTACTTAAATCCATTCCAAAGAATGAATATTTTTCTGGATCCTCTGCAACTAAATCAGATAACTTAGTGAAAATATTATTGTCAATTGCTATTTTTAAAGTATAGTCACTTTCTAAATATGGTGAAATACGTCCCGATGAATCAAATTTACTTAAAAACGATATAAAATTATCACGATTTTTAACTAAGTTTTCAAAGTTAACTAATTTATTATAAATAAACGATGCAATATTTGAATCAACAGTTGCATCTTCAGTTGAAGCAACTGAATTAGTAAATGTTCAAACTAGTAATTGCGGAAACATTCTTCTTAAAATATTGTTTAATAATACATCTGAGATACCTAAAGCATCTAATGAAAATCTTTTATAATCAGTAATTAATGTTTTAGTTAATGTTTTTAAGTTATTTTTAAATGCTGGGTTATTTAAAAATGTATTTATAAAAATACTAATATATGATGATAAAGGATTAGAATGTTCGAAAACTCCTCCAGTTTGTATTACAAAATCTTTATTAGTTGCTGCTATATATGAAAAGTTTTGTGTTATTAAATAACTGTTTTGTTCAATAAATTTTTCAAAATCAGGATAATCATTTACTAATTTTCGTAAATATGTATTCGCATATCCTGAATTTTCTTTTCTAAAGAAATATTCGTTCATTGCAGTGGTGTTTGCTAATGATCTGGTAACACCAAAACCAGTTTCTTGATATCCTGCAATATTTAATACACCTGATTGGAATAAATCAAATGAATTAAATGAATCAATTATTTCTTGTTTATTTCCAATTTCTAATAATGCATTTGCAAAAGATAAATTACGGGCATGATCTTCAGTATTATTGAAAATTTCTAACCATAGTCTAATTAAAGGCAATACATCTGTAAGATAGTTAAATTCACTATATTTAGCAGGTGTTAGCTGTGATAATATTCTAGTAATGATAATATTAAAGAAACTTGAACTACTTTTAGGTTGTAAATTGATAAACCATGATGTTAAATTTCCAAATGATTCACGCACTTTGCTATCACTTGGTTCATTAATTATTTCCATTGAATCAAGGATTATTTTTCATTCTTTTACTTTTTGTAAAACTTGTTCTTTTTGATTATTTAAATCATTAAGTTTATTTAATTCAAAAAATTCTTTTAAAACATTTTTATGTACATTTTGTAAAAGTTCTTTTGTTAATAAATCTTTATTCGCAGTTATTTGATCTACAAGGCGTTTGACCAATTGCAAAGTGGTCAAACTAGCATTTAGTTGATTCTTTGAATTTGTATTTGAAGAAAGTCTTGAACTTGTTGTATCAATGGGTGTTAATAACCCAATTAAATCAAAGAAATCCAATTTATCAGGATCTTGGTCAGGTATTGATAAATATTGACCATCAGAAATTTTTATATTTGTTCCTTTTGATGATAAATTAAGCATCTTAATAATTTCATCCTTGACTCGTCGATCTGATCCAGGGATACTGAACATACTTTTAATTATTGCATAAGTTATTTTTTTAGAATCTAAATTAGTTATCAAAATATTTTTCTTTGATTCAACATCAGTACCCAAAAGTTTATTAAATAAAACTTGTGTAACTGTTGTAGCCTCTAATTCTATTTCCTCTTTTAAAGTATTTAAAAAGATTTTATGATCAAAGTTATTTATTAAAAACTTAATGCCGTAAATTAGGTTTTGATATTTTTTATTGGTGTCATTTTCTTTAGCATTAATTTGTGGCAATAATTCTTTAACTCCAAAAGGAAAAATACCTAAAATACCTTGTAATGGATTACTTGGATTATCTCAGTCTGTTAAATAATTTATATCCAGGTTATCAAGTAACCTAATAAGAGCATCTTTTAAAATTGGATATTCAATTCCATTTAAAACGGCTAAAAGAATATCATAAATACTTAAACCACGTTTATAAATTTGACCATTTAATTTATGTTCTTTATTATAATCAGTATTAAAGAAATGATTTGTATATCCGAAAATCTTTTTAAAGTTTATTGCAGAAAATATATCTCTTAAAATAATTAAGAATTCATCTAAGTTCTTAGATGTTTTCATCATCGAACTTAAAGTGTCATAATTAACAATCTTATCACCAGATAATAAAGCAATAAACGAAAATAAGTTATCAATATTTCTTGCTAAATAATTGTTCTTTTCTTCTTGTGTATTAAAATTAGACAATAAACCTAATACTTTATTAAAAACATTATTAATTATTATCTTTATATAATCACCTTGCGGGTGGTTAGAAACTTGATATAATCCATCTAAAATAATCTTAGGTAAAACGCTATAGTTTATTGATCCTGAAGAAAAAATTTGTGCAAAGTTATTTTTATCAAATGATTTCTTTAATGAGCTCATTAAAACCAATAACTGTTCTTCGTTGATAAACCCTTTTTTATATAAATCGGTATTAATTATGCTTTTTCATAGTTTATTAATACCATAATCTAAGGAATTTTCATTTAAAGCCTGGTTAACTACTTCAACATCAGGTCCTCTAAATTCAAAAGGAACAAATACTGTATGATTAAAGTCAGGAACCTCCATAACAAAAGTATTTTTAGGTAAATATGATTTTAATGTTAATTTATTAGAACTAAGTCAATTATACATTCGCCCATTTGGTACTATTCCATTTCGATCGATATTTAATTCAACATTTTTTCATAAAACTATTTGGTTTTGTTCATTATAAAAAGGTTTTAAAATTACAAATTTACTATCGTTTGATAGCAACATAACACCAAGATCAGCAAAAACATTGTATTCGTTATCTGGTAATGTTTTATTATTTTTATAATTTGTTAACTTATAGATTTTTGTCCTTGGTATATCTGTTACCTGACCTGATTGTGAATCAGTAAATTGAACTCTATTATATTCATAATCTAATTTAATATATTCTTCTGAAGGTATAATATTTGATAAGGCTTGGGTTAATATAGCACTAGAAACATATGGGTTAAGTTCTTTAGCCACAAAATAATTGGTTAAATCACTTGATTCTTTATTTAAAGTTGGGTATAAATCTTCATTAATCAATTTATTAATATTGTTTTGTATTCCGTAAATTGTTTTATTTTGATCACCTACATTAACAAAGTGATAAACTTTTTTACCCTCTCCATCATTAAATGAATCAACAGTTATAGATTGCCTAATACCAATATTTTCTTTTGATACTTTTCTTTCTAAATATCTGTAAATATTTTGTTTTGTGATTTCAAGCGCACCAGACCTGATTTTAAGCAAAGTATCACTAGCTATATTACGGTTAGTTAAATTTAAATAATTTTTATTATCTATCAAGGTATATCCTTCTATTTGTGCTATACCTTGATATCCATCATATGCAAATTTACTATAATCAATGCCTCTTGGTTGAATTTGATTTTCACCTAATTTTAACAAAGTATTTTGAACTTCTTCATAAGATAGTAAATTTTTCTCTTCGTTTTTAGTTTCTATTTCTCCAAGAATAGAAAGGTTATTTTGATTTATATACGGAATATATTCGTTAACTATGGTTTTTTCTCAAAATGAGAATTTTGCATAGTCTTGAGGTATATTTCCAAATTGCGTAATCAAATTATCCATGAAGCTTTTATATGTTCCGCTTCATTTGTTTTTGGTTTCCCCAACATAAGTTGTTTCATATAACTTACGTTTAAAATAAGTTATTTTATTTCTTTGGTAAGCCCAGTTAAGTGGAATATTATATAACTTATCATTTTCAAAAGTTATTTTCCAATTATATTCAACTTCGATATCTTTATTATTAAATAAATTGTCATATGCAAAACTTCTTAATAATTCTTTTGAATATAAATCAGTAAAATCATCACCATCAGTGTAATTAATTAAGACTGGTTTAATTTCTTTATTAATTACATAAACATAATTGTTATTATTATTTAATGGAGTTAATCCTAATAATTTAGCTAATTGATCGCCTGAGATTTTAACAACACCTTTGTTAGCTTCCCAATCTCTACCTTGTAATATGTCAAAAGTCATTAAGTTGTTTTCAGGATTTATATATAAAGTACTTAATTGTGAAACATAAATATCATTCTTTTCACTATTATAAATATATGCAATATCCTTAAATTTATATACTTTATCAAATCTAAAACGATTTTCTTTAGCAACAGATGTTTTAGCTATTTCTTGTTTATAATTATCTCCTTCTTTTACGTATGTTTGAAAAGTAATTGGTCTTTTTAACTTAAAATATTTTTGATTTTGCGAATAATCAAGTGCAAATAATTCACCTTGTTGATTATCACCATTTGAACTATTATAAAAATCAAGAAAATCTGAACGACTAATATATCTGTTTTGATATTCCGGTTGGTCAATAAAATAACTTAAGGGCAAGTATTGTTCCGTTATTTTATTGAAGTTTAAAATATTACTTGTTTCTAAGTAATTTTTAGTTAAATATTTAATTGGTTTATTGTAATCAGGAGAATCGTCTTCCCTGCTTAAACCATTAATAAAATATCCATTATTATAAGTATTACCATTAATAGGTAAATTTAAATCTACTGTTATATCATGGGCTTTAGATTGATTTTGATATTTTTCATATTGGATCTGCATAGTTTTTGTACTACCATGCAGAAATGTGAAAATTCCAGATGTAAGGAATATTAAAAGAGCAAGTCCTCCAACTATTATTTTATTTTTAAATAATGATCTTCATACTTCTTTAAATAAATTTCACATATCTTGCCTCCTTTATAAATTGAATATAAAAATTTTATTTATATTATATAAAATAATTAAAATAAAATAATATTTATAATTTTTGATAATGAAATTATTTTTTGGAAAAGTCACTTGCGAGATATTAACAAAATAATTGCGTTTTAATTTTAACATAAATTTTACATAAAAAATGTATGCGAAAACAGAAAACACGGCAGTGTTTTCTCGTTGGTTTTGCTTACTTTTGCCAAAAGTAAGGCCCCTTTGATTGCAATCAAAGGCGGGGGATTAAAAAAATTTTAGGTTATCTTATATTGCCGGACAACTTGCCGATAGTTATTTATTTTATCCATCATATAATCAATTTCTTGCTGAGAGTATTTATCTAGACTTTTTCCTTTGGGAATGTAATACCTAATTAAGCGGTGCATATTTTCTATTGAACCTTTTTGTCATGAACTATATGGTTGGCATTTAAATAATCTTTCAGTTGGAATTACCTGGTGTAATAAGACATTTTCACTACCATTATCAACAGTTAAAGTTTTAATGTCTAAGTTATGTTTCTTGATTAGTTTGATAAGAGTTTGTTTGATAGCTTTGGAGTTGCGTTTTGAGAGCATAGCATAAGACATTCTGGTTTGCCGTTCAATTATGGTCACAATACAATAGGTATCATTGATTTTACCAATAACGGTGTCTAATTCAAAATGGCCGTGTTCAGAGCGATCATTAATATAAGATGGACGTTTCGAAATTTCTGTTGCATATTTTAATGTTTTAGGTTTGGTTTGCTTTTGCTTCCTTATGCCATATTTTCCTTCAGATTTTTTAACAATATGGTCAAAATCAAGGAAATAAGGGTATTTTTTAATTATTTTATAAATTGTACTAGGCGAAGGAGCAAATTCATCAGGGGATAATTTTTTAAAAGAATTCACAAGATAGGTAACTGATTTCTTAACTTCTTTTTGCTGCAAATTCTTTTTGTTTCTATTTTTATTGTATGTATTAAGCTCACTATACCAATACTTTCTGTAGGCCTTTCATTTCTCTTTAATTGCATCACTTACAAAAAAGAGTCGCGAAAATGAATAACCTAATAAATGTTCGTATAGCTTGGTAAAATTAAGGGTTTTAACCCGCATTACTCTTTTTGAACACTTAGCACAAACATAGCGATTTTGTTTATCTAAACTAAGTGGTCTGCGATTTGTAATAATTTGGATTTTACTTTTTATACTTCGAATGTCTCTATCAAAAATCTTGGCTACTTCTTGGATTGAGAAGCCTTCAGAAAGTTCTTGTAAAATATTATAAAGTTGCTCTAGATCGATTTGGTTTGTTCGTAATTTTCGATGCGACTCAAGAGCTCCTTGCATTTTCAAAATAGTATTATGATTCTCTTCGATTTTAAAGTGTTGATATTTATTTTCTTTTCGATATTTGTCAAAAACACAAATATATTTTTCTAAATTTTTCATATAATTTTAAGGTCTCCTTTATTTTTTGAAAAATTATCAATACAACTATTTTATTACAAGGCAGACAAAAACAATGTCACATGCAAAAAACTTGCATGTGACATTTCCAATTAATATTGATAATGAAATCTTTTTTAGTTTTTAATAACTAAATAAAACATCTTGCAAAGTTGTGGGTTCACTTGCGTAATTAATAGTTATTGAGTACTCTTTATACCGCTAAAAATAGTAATAAAGAAAAACAAAAAAACTAACACAAATGTTAGTTTTTTGTTTATAAAAGATTTTACCAAGTATTTTATTATTCTTGTGTGTTAGTTTCTTCAAGCGATTCTGCTTCAATTTCTTCTTTTGGTTTGTCTTCAGTTAGAGAAATTAAAGAATCTAAATCAATTGGTTTATTTTCTTTTTTAACTTCTTCTTGTTTAGGTGGAAGTTTTAAGTTTTTAGCAATGTATTCAATTTCCTCAGAAATAATTGTTTCTTTTTCTAAAAGTAATGTCTTAATTAATTCAAGTAATTCTTTATTTTCGTTAATTACTTTAAGGGCAATTTCTTTAGCTTCTAAAATAATTTTACGAACTTCTAATTCAATTTCATGACTAATTTGGTTAGAAATTGATGAACTAGTAGCTAAAGTTTTACCTAAAAATGGAGACCCAGATTCTTCTTGATATTTAATAGGACCTAAGTCACTCATACCAAATTCAGTAACCATTCTGCGTGCAATAGAGGTAGCTTTATTTATGTCATCAGATGCTCCAGTAGAAACATTATCGGCACCATAAATAATTTCTTCAGCAGCCCTACCACCCATAAAACTAGCAATAGATGCTAACAATTCTTTCTTAGAATAGTTGTACTTTTCTTCTTCAGGCATCATTAAGTTGTATCCACCAGCTTGACCACGAGGGATAATAGTAATTTTTTGAACCTTGTTTCCGCCTGGAATTCTAATTCCAACTACTGCATGACCTGCTTCATGATAAGCAACCATTGTTAATTCACGTTTTGTAATAGTTCTTGATTTTTTAGCTGGACCTGACATTACGCGGTCAATTGCTTCATCAATAATTTCTAATGTTATAACATCAGATCTTTCACGAACACCTAATAAAACAGATTCATTAATAACGTTTTCTAATTGAGCGCCTGAGAAACCAGGTGTTCTTTTTGCAACATTAGAGAATTGAACATCGCTTGAAAATCTTTTTCCTTTTGCATGTAATTTTAAGATTTCTTCTCTTTCTTTAACATCTGGTAATCCAACCGTAATAACACGATCAAAACGACCTGGTCTTGTTAAAGCAGGGTCTAAGACATCAGTACGGTTAGTTGCAGCAACGAACAAAAGACCTGAATTTTCTTTAATACCATCCATTTCAACTAATAGTTGGTTTAATGTTTGCTCTCTTTCATCGTGCCCGCCTCCAATACCGCTACCTCTTGTTCTACCAATTGCATCAAGCTCATCAATAAATACAATTGCTGGTGCATTCTTTCTAGCTTCAGAAATTACACTTCTAACTCTTCTTGCACCCATACCAACAAACAACTCAACAAAGTTAGATGCTGATACAAAGTAAAATGGTACATTAGCTTCACCCGCAGTAGCTTTAGCTAATAAAGTTTTACCAGTTCCAGGAGGACCACCAAGCAAAATACCTCTTGGCATCCTTGCTCCTGCTTCTTCATATCTTTTTGGATTTTTAAGATAATCAACAATTTCTTTAATTTCTTCAATTGATTCCTTATTACCAGCAACATCTTTAAATTTCTTATCGGATTTAATGATTTGTGCCGGTGATTTTTCGCCAAACATTCCGCCTTGTCCATTCATCATTTTGCTTTGTCCTCTGTAAACAAAGTAAATAACAAATAAAAATAATGCTGTAGGAATTAATGATATAAGTATTGATGTAAAAATACTTTGTTCTGGAGTTTTAACTGACCAAACTTGCCCAAGTTGTGTTGAATTATTTGCATTATTAGTGAATAAAACTGCTTTTCTCATTACATCTTGGTAATTATTTATTAAAGTATAAACTTCATTTATTTTCCCATATGTAACAGCACTTTCAGTTTTATCACCATTAGTTAAAACAGTGTTAATTGTGTTTTTAAATGGATCATAGACAATTGATACAAAATAGTTCTTGTCTTCAGTGTCGCTAGCAGCTGCTTCTAATCTAAGAATTAATTGACTTATACTTAATTCATTTCCAGTTGTTCTTCTAGTTAATACATAATAAAGAACAATACCTAAAACTAATAAAATTAATATAGTTATTCAGATTATTATTTTTTTATTTTTCATACCTTCCTTTCTGTAACAAATATATTAAGTATATTATAAAATAAATTTAAAAGTTATTGTTTTATTTTTAATAAATTCCCTTTTTGTTTTTTGAGATAAAAATTATCATTCAATTTATATGAATTTGTTCTTTTTTTACTTAAAATAAAACTAACAATGTTTTCTATTTTATCATTAGATAATTTTATATTTTCATAATTACTATTTATAAACTTATAAACCAAGTCTTTTTTGTTTTTTAAATGTAAAAATATATCTTGGGAGAATTTTTTATTTTCTCAACATTTATATTCGTTTAATATTTTTTTGTTTTTAAAACTCAAAAATAAGTTTTTCATTAATATTTGTGATAAAAAACTTATTTTTTTTAACTTACTTTTTTTGTTATTTTCAATTCTTATTTTATTCCTGGTGTATTTTGGAACATCATTTGTATAATCTTTTTGAAATGGTATCTTATTTTTAATTACTTTTTTAAGAATAGTGTTTTTAAAATATTTAAAGAGCAAGGGCCTAAAGATATTCATACCTTTATAATGGTTAATCTTACGAATTCCATAATATTCAACATCACGGTTTGAAGAAAGTTGAAAAATTGCAGTTTCTAAAAAATCGTCAAGATTGTGGCCAGTTAATAAAATATTACAATTCTTTTCTTTATATATTTTTTCAAAAAATGCATATCTTTGGTCCCGTGCCCAAGTTTGAAAATTTCCTTTTTTATAATCGAGTTTATTTAGCGATAAACCAAAAAAAGGAATATCATATTTTTGACAAAAAATATTAACAATATTATAATCAACATTGCTATCGTGACGTTGATTATAATTAACACAAGCTACTAGTATGTTTTTATAATTTTTATATTTATTTAATAAAAACATACTATCAGGTCCTCCGCTTACAGCAATAAGAATTTTGTTATTTTTTAGGTTTAGTTTTGTTTTTAGCATTAAATTTATTCATTACAGTATAAATATCATTGAAACCAAATAATATAGCAGCATCTGCACTTTTTTCTAAAACCATATTTAATTCCTTTATTTCAGGCTCGGTAAATTTTCCTAAAACAAAATTTTTTAGTTCACCTTCAAAAGGAGAACTTATTCCAATTTTAATACGTTTGAAATCTTCTTTATTGAGATTTTGAATGATATTTTTAACACCGTTATGACTTCCTCCGCTTCCTCCAACTTTTATAGTTGCTTTACCAATTTCAATATCTTTTTCATCATGAATTACCATAATATCATCAGAATTTATTTTATAGAAATTTGCCAGGTCTCGAACAAATTCTCCTGATAAATTCATGTAAGTTAAAGGCCTTGCGATAATTAAATCCTCAACTTTTTTATATTCACCTTTAAATCTATTTATATCTAAGGTAATCCCTAATTTTTCACATATTCGATCAATTGCTAAAAATCCAGCATTATGTCTTGTGTATTTATATTCAATTCCAGGGTTTCCTAATCCAACTATTAATTTCATCTTACTCCTTTAACATCCAACTTAAGTTTGTAATAATATTTCTTGGTTTTAAAAATTCTTTTAAAAAAATTGTTGAATAAATTTTATTTGTGTGTGCAAAGATAACTAATTCTTTTATAGCCCTAGAAGTAGCCGTATAGACAAGTTTTTTATATAGCATTTTTTGGTGAGCTGGGTGCACAACAAAAATACAGCAATTAATTTCACTTCCTTGAAATTTGTGTGCGGTAACCGCATAAGCTAATTTAACTTCATTTTTAAATTCATCTTTAGAATAAATAATTATTTTTTCATCATATCTAACATGAATCTCTTCTTTGTTGTTTGCGGAATTTTTTATAAATTTTTCAATATATCCAATATCGCCATTTGAAATACCTTCATCATATCTATTGACTAATTGAATTACTTTATCATTTAATTTAAATTTATATTCTAATTCATTTATTTTATACTTATATATTACTTCTGAATCTCTATTATACACATTTTGAATTTGCTCGTTAATTTTATCAATACCAAAAAAGCCTTTATACATTGGACAAATGATAATCACATTATTTAAATCATATTTATTTACTTTTTCTACAAATAAGTCAGCTAAATCATTTAGGTAATCGTTATATATATTTAATGAAACACTATTTTTAGTTAATTTAGTTCCTTGATAATTACAAAAATCTGTATATATAATTTCTTTTGTTTTTTGATTTAATTCAGTAATTTTTGCACTCAAATTATTTTTTAAGTAATCTTTAAAACTAGTATCAGAATTTAACTTTTCAAAATCGCCAAGAGAATTAATAAAGTTTGTATAATCAATGATTTCTTGACTTTCAGCCCTAAAATTCTCTTCTAAATAAGTTGCTGAAATTTTCTGCGAATCAATTAAATCATGTAGCAAGTTACCTGGACCAATTGCAGGCAATTGGTTAACATCTCCAAGTAAGATTAGTTTTTGCAAGTTTTGACATACTGATAAAAGTAAATAAAAAATATTTAAGTTAACCATACTAAATTCATCAATTATTAAACATTTTATATCGTTAAAATCTTCAATACTTTTTGTAACTTTTTCATCATCAGTTGGAATACTTAAAAAACTATGTATTGTTTTTGTAACAAACCCATGTTTTTTCGATAAATTAGCACAAACTCTCCCGGTGGGTCCAAGTATCATAAAATCTTTTCCAAGTTTAAATTTAGATTTTTTTAAAGTATCATGCAAATGTTTAATGATATTGCTTTTCCCGGTACCTGGGGCACCCGTTATGATATTAATATTATTATTTAAAGATTCGTAATAGGCTTCTTTTTGTTTGTCGGATAAATAATTTAAATCTTTTTTTGGCAAAATTTTTAATTTGAGTGGTTTTACATCTTTTATTTTATTAATCCAGAAGGTTACCATATTCTCTTTATCATAAGTAGTTTTTCGGCAAATCAAATTATCAACAGATAAAATTACCCCTTTATTAATCATATCCTTTAAAAATTCTTCAATAACTATATGATCATATAAATTAGAAGTTTTTTGTAATAACTCAATAACTTCCTTTGAAAAAAGAAAGGTTGAATTATTTTCTTCTAAAAAGGCCATTGAGTAGTTTAAATATGCTTCTAATCTTTCGTATGAATTAGTTCGATATCCTAATGCTAAAGCAAAAGTATCTACATCCTGTAAATTTAATTTATTAATTAAAAACAAATTATAAGGATTATTGACTTTGTAATGAGTTAATAAATCTTTAACATTAGAATTTAAATACTTAATTTTTTCATATAAATTTTGAATTTTATTTAATTCAAAAAAGAACAACTCTTCATCAACGACATTATTTACATCAATTAATTGATTTATTTTATCTTTATGTTCTTCATAAATGTTTTTTATCATTTCTTTTTGTTTAGTTGACAAAAAACTAGCAAAATCTTCATTGGTTAAATCACCATTCTTTACGTTTGTATAAAAATCTATAAAACCAATATGTGTTTTAATTTTGTCTATTGCAACAAACCCCACTTTTGGGGTTAGTTTTAAGTATCTGTATAACTCTGTTTCACGATCAACTGTTTTAGGTCTAGTATAAAAATTAACCAAAACATAATTATTATTTTGGCTTTTAATCGATTTTGTAACAATAAAATCGTAACTTTCAAAAAGTTTTGGTATATTTTTCGAAGCATAAACGACTATTTTTTCTTTTTTATCTGTTTCACACATTAATAGGGCTCATAATTGGGCAGGACTACTTTTTAATACTTTAATAGGTGTAGCAACATAGTGTTCTTCATTGGTCTTTAGTTGGTAATTACTCATATATTTAATAAATTATAAAATAATTTTTAATAATTAGAAATTCACAAATATTTCACAGAGTTATCAACATTTTAATAACTTGTTAGTAAAGGTGTGAATTAAAATTACTTATTAACAAGTTATTTTTAAATATTTTATTTATAAAATAAAAAATATTATAAAATTTAAAAATATGATAGGAGTCAATGAAACAAACTTAGATGTTGATAAAAATATTAGGACGAAACAATTAAGAAAATTTTTGTCAAGCGAAGTAAAAGACAATATGATTTATAAAACTTTTTTTAATGATGTAGAAATTTTAGATATACAATCGCAAGAACTTTTACTAAGTTTCAAAAATTACAATAAAAATTCAGAGCAAATTTATTTGAATATTTATAAAGAAAGTCTTGATAGGTCAGTAGAGCAAGTATTTGGCAAATTTATAAAATATAAAATTGTTACAGAAAAAGACCATAAAAAAACTGAACAAGCATTAGAACAAATAATTGAGCAACCAAAGCAAACTAAAAACTATTTTCAAAATGATTATTCAGATAAATCAACGTTCGAAAATTATTTAAAGGGCGGATTTAATAAAGAAGCTGTTGATATTGGAACAAGCATATCAAAACTTAGTGTAGATTTTAATATCTTTTTTTTATCTGGGCCTTCAGGTGGTGGAAAAACCCATTTATTACAAGCTATCGGCAAAAAAATAGAAGAAAGTGGTAAAAAATCAATATATATAACTCCTTTAATTTTCAATAAAAAAATACTTACGGCTATCCAGGATAATAAAACGAATAATATAACTAAATTAATTAACTATATAACTAATGCTGATATTGTTCTTTTTGATGATTTTCATATCTTTGGAGAAGGTCAAAAAAAACAAACCAAGAATTTTATTTACCAAATAATCGAAGCCCGTATGCAAAAAGATGTTCCTACAATTATTTCATCAGAAAAAGAATTAAAAGAATTGAAGCTTCAGTTTGAAGATCGTTTGTATACTAGACTTGAATCAGGTTTTATAAGCAAAATCAGCAAGCCCGCCGAAAATGAAATTGATAATATATTAAATTTTTTATTAGAAAGAAACAACATTGATCCAAAAATAATTGACAAAGAGTCTAAATTATTTGTTGTTAAAGAATTCGGAGGTTCAATAAGATCTTTGTTGGGCGCTATAACAAAGATAAAATATTATAATGATGATCTTATAAAAAGTGATTATGTATTTAGCGTTATTAGAAAAATCTTTAAAGAGAGGTTTAAGGAAATAGCGGAACTAACACCCGAAGTGATTATCAAGAAAGTTTCAGCATACTATAAGATCAGTGTTAAAGAAATTATGGGGAAAACTAGAAAGAAAGAGATTGTTATTGCCAGGCATATTGCTATTATTTTAATGGATGATATGTTGAATATGTCTTCAACTGAAATTGGACGCTACTTAAATAAAGATCATACTACAATTTTGAATGCTTTGAAAAAAAAGAAAAATGAAGAAATATATTCTTCCATTAAACTTGTATTAAACCAAATAAAAAACGAGATATACACAACTAAATAAAAGTTATTCACAATTTTAATTTTGCAAAAAAGTGTTTTTTTTACAAAATAAATATGTATTTTTGATATTTTTTTGTATTTAACCCAAAAAGCACAAAATATAATAATATTAATATTGGAGGTTAAAATGAAATTCACAATTTCAAAAAAATTAATAGAAGATACAATAGATTTTTTATCAGCGTACGTAGAACCTTTAGATACATTTTTGCCATTTAGAGGTATTTTAATTGAACTTTATTTTGACAAATTAATTTTTACAGCCGGGAATACAAATATAGCTGCTCAAAAAACAATTAAAATAGACGAAAAAAATTTAAAAGTAGAAACAACCGGAAAACTATTGATAAATGCAACTATTTTAAAAAACTTAATAAAAAAATTCGAAAAAAATATTACATTCTTTAAATCAGAAAATAATTTAGAGGTTTTTGAAAATAATACGCACTATACTTTGGTATTCTTGAATGAAAAACTATACCCTGATTTTGATTTTTCATTAGTTGAATCTACTTACAAAATAAACTCAAATGATTTATTAACAACAATAAACAATGTTTATATATCATCTAATTTAAACCAAGAAAAAGGAAATAACATAACATCAAACCCTACCACAAAAGTTATAAACATTCAATCGGAAAATACAAAACTAAGAATTACTGCTTCAGATAGTTTCAGGTTGTCGACCCATTTATTAGAAATTAACAAAGAATCAAATTTAAACATAAATGTTGATTCCAAAAACTTCAAAAAGTTATACCACAAAGAAATGCCTACAAATATAACTTTATTTATAAATAAAAATAAAATTGGAATTATTTATAATAATACTAAAATTTTCACACACCTTGTGAATTTAAAATACCATGATATTGAAAAATTAATAAGATTTTCCAATACAAAAAATATAAAAATCAAAAAAGAAGAATTATTAAAAATAATAAACAAAACTGTGTTTTATAATGCTGAAAAAACAAAAAGACTTGAATTTTCTGTTTCCACTGAAAAAATAAAAACTAGCTTTGAAGTTGCTGAAATAGGAATTTCACAACATTCAACAACTAATTTTGAATATAATGGAAGATCATTTGACATAGATATTGACTGACATTATATAAAGGATGCTCTTGGAGCATTTAACGAGGAATATATATATTTATGTGTAACAAATGACGAAAAAAGAGTATATATAGTTGGTGATAAAAACAACGGAAACATACAATTAATCACCCCTATTAGGAGGTATTAATGAAAATCCCTATTACAAAAGAATTTATAAAAATCGGGCAATTACTAAAATATACAAAACTAATAGACACAGGAGGCCAAGCTAAATTCTTTTTGGAAGATAATGAAGTAACAATAAACGGAGAAAAGGTTATTTCAAAAAACACAAAAGCAAGGGCCGGCGATATAATATGAATAAATAATACAAAAATACTCGAAGTAGAGTAAAAAAGGCAAATAATTTTTTTGCTTTTTTTTATTAAAATTTTAAATAAATCTTAGCATTTATGTGTATAATATGTAAACAAACTGTAAAGCAGTTTTACTTGACAAGGAGGATTATCACTAATGGTAAAAATTAGATTAAAAAGAATGGGAAGTAAATTCAGACCAGTTTACAAAATCGTAGCAGCTGATGCAAGAGCTCCCAGAGACGGTAAAATTATCGAAGCACTTGGGCATTACAATCCAAAAACAAAAGAACTTGTTCTAAACAATGAATTAGTTACAAAATGACTTTCTTTAGGTGCAAAACCAACTGATACAGTTGCTAGTTTACTAAAAAAACAAAAATAATATTTTGCTATGAAAATTAATTTCTTAACAATATTCCCAAATTACATAAAACCACTTAGCGAAGAAAGCGTTATAAATAAAGCTATACAAAAAAACTTAATCCAAATCGAAACTATAGATTTTAGAAACTTTTCTAAAAATAAACATAGAAAAGTTGATGATGAAATTTACGGCGGGGGGCACGGCCTTTTACTGCAAATAGAACCAATTGATTTAGCACTAGATAGTTTAAAAAACCGCGGTGGTTACAAAGTTTTAGTAACTCCACAAGGAAAGGTTTTTAATCAACAAATTGCAAATGATTTATCTCTAAAAGAAGAAATAACGTTTATTTGCGGTCGTTACGAGGGTTTTGATGAAAGAATTACAGATTTAGTTGATATAGAATTATCTATTGGTGATTATGTATTAACTGGTGGTGAATTACCTGCTATGGTAATGGCTGATTCAATCTTAAGGCTTTTGCCAGGTGTTATTAAAGAAGAATCCTATATAAATGATTCATTTCAAAACGAAGGATTATTAGATTATCCACAATACACAAGGCCAAGAGACTATAAAGGAATGAAAGTTCCAGAAGTATTATTCAGTGGGAATCACAAAGAAATTAATTTATGAAAAAAAGAAGCACAAATATTAAAAACAAAGAAGAATCGACCAGATATTATCGAAAGGATTAATAATGAGAAATAATTTCTTAGAACTAGTAGAAAAGTCACAATTACGTACTGATCTACCTGTATTCAAAACAGGAGATAACGTTAAAGTTCATGTTCGTATTCGCGAAGGAGAAAAAGAACGTATTCAAATTTTTGAAGGTTTAGTAATTTCTAAAAAAGAATCAGGAACTAGAGAAAGTTTTACCGTAAGAAAAATTTCTTACGGTGTTGGTATTGAAAGAACATTTCCTACTAATTCACCTTTAATAGCTCATATTGAAGTTGTTCGTTCAAACAAAGTTCGCAGAAAAAGATTGTACTATATGAGAGACCGTAAAGGTAAGAGTGCTCGTTTAAAAGAAATAAAAAGATAATTTTCCACGAAATAAACAGTTTAAAGAAAAAATATTTGCTAATTTAAGCAAATATTTTTTATTTTATTAAATCTAAGAACTCATTTTCATTAATTATTTTTATATTTAATTCTTTTGTTTTTTTAAATTTAGAACTATTTATATCTAAATCATTTGTTATAAGATACGAAAGGTCTTTAGAAATTGAATTTGAATATTTTCCTCCATTATCTATAATTAATTTTTCATAGTAACTTCTGGGGTTTGATAATTTTCCTGTTATAGCAAAAGATAAGTCTGATAATTTCTTTGTTTGTTTATCGTCTGCTTTATTATAAGTAAAAATTTTATCAAGGTTTAGCAGTAATTCTTTGTGATCTGTGCGATATTTTTCTATTTCTTCTAAAATTGATTGCCCAATTGTGTCAATTAATTGAAATTCATTTAAATCTATATCTATTAATTCTTGAAAATTATTTATTTTAGAACTTAAAAGTTGAGCCACTCGTAAACCAACATGTTTAATTCCTAAACCATATAAAACTTTATAAAATGGTGTTTTTTGTTTGCTTTCATTAATAGCATTTATTATTTTGTCTATTTTGGTTTCTTTAAACCCTTCATAGGTCAAAATTACACTTCTGTAATTATATAAATTAAATAAATCAATAAAACTATTTAGAATACCTTTTTCAAAGAAAATATCAATTATTTTATCACCGAGAGTTTGAATATCTAAAGCATGTTTGCTAACAAAATGAATTAATTGTTTTTTTTGCTTTTCTTTGCACAAATAGTTTAAACAAAACTGATCAACCAAATTATTTAAATTAATTAATTGTGAATTACAAGAAGGACAATTATTTATACCTTTATAGTAATCTTTGACATTTTTTGCTTTTACACCAATAATCTTAGGTATTATTTCGCCTGATTTTATTATACTTACTTCATCACCTATATTTATATTCATATTTTTAATAAAATCTAAATTATGTAATGTAGCTCTTTTTACTATTGTTTTTAATAAATTAATTGGTTCTATATCCGCAACATAGCTTATTTTTCCAGTGCGTCCAACTGCAGGAATTATATTTTTTATAATTGAATGCTTCACTTCTGTTTCAAATTTGTATGCTATTGCATGTTTTGGGAATTTAGAGGTTTGGCCATAACTATCTCAAAGATCAATTTGATTAACTTTTAAAACAAAACCATCGCATTCAAATTCTAAATTATCTTTTAAGTTTTGGAATTCTAATATAGAATCCCAAGCTTCGTCAAAATTACCTGCTTCTTTAACATATTGATTAGTTTTAAAACCTAGATTTTTTAACTTTTTTATTACTTGTGTTTGTAACTTTAAATTTAATTTATCACAATCAACCACATCATAAATAATTGATGCAAGATTCCTTTCTTTGATGTTACTATTGTTAATTTGTTGAATTGAACCAGAAGCAGCATTACGGGGGTTAGCAAATAATTTTTCATTATTTTTTAATCTTAGGTTGTTTAATCTTTCAAATTCACTTTTTGGTAGGTAGATCTCGCCCCTTACTTCTAAATCATCAGCAAAATTAATTTTTTTAGGAATGTCACTAATTTCTTTAACGTTATTTGTGACATCACTACCGACTAGACCAGTTCCTCGAGTAACTGCTTTAACTAGGTTACCACCTTTATAATGCAAAGCAATTGAAATACCATCAACTTTTGGCTCTAAACTATATGAAATATTTTGATTTTTGTTTTTAGTTGTATTTTCTATAAATTTTAAAATATCTTCTTTTGAGTGAGCTTTATTTAAAGATAACATTGGTTTATTATGTACAAACTCATTAAATTTATTTAATGAGTTTCCGCCCACTTTTTGTGTTGGAGAGTCAGGTTGGATATATTGGGGATATTGCTTTTCAAGAGTTTGTAATTTGATTAACTCTAAATCATATTTAGCATCAGAAATTCTTGGATCTGATAAGTTATAATATTCGTTATTTCATTTGTTAATATTTTTAGTTAATTCTATAATTTTTTTTAAAATATCATTTTTTGAATTCATAAAACTATTTTACCATACATATAAGTTTCATAAAAAATAGACACATTTATTTATTGAAAATGTGTCTATTTTTTAGTTTTAAGTATTTTTAAATAAGCAGTTTGTGCTATCATTGCACCATTATCTGTTGCATATTTTAAATTTGGCATAATTGTATTAGGATGTAATTTGCTAAATTGTGACCTTAAATATTTGTTAGCACTAACTCCCCCGCCTAACATTAAAGTTTTTATTGGGTATTTTTGTAGTGCTTTAACTGTTTTTTGTATTAAATACTCAATTGCTGTTTGTTGAAAACTTGCTGCTATTTTTTCTTTATTTATAATTTCGTTGCGCATTTGACATTGATTAATAAAATTAAGCACTTGTGTTTTTAATCCACTAAATGAAAAATCAAATTCATCTTGTGTTTTTGGTTTTGAAAAACTAATATATTCACCATTATAAGATTGGTGTATTTTGTCAATGATTGGGCCGCCAGGAAATCCTAAATTTAATTTATTTGCAACTTTATCAAAAGCTTCCCCGACAGCATCATCTAAGGTTTCCCCAATGATATTAATATCATCAATATCATTGGCATATAATATTTGAGTATGCCCACCAGAAACTAATAAACAAAGAGCAGGAAACGTAACTTTATGGTCAATTGTTGCTGAAAGAAAATGGCCATCTAAATGGTTTATTGGTATGATTCGTTTGTTTAAGCTTATTGATAATGCACTTGCAAATAAATATCCAACTTGTAAAGAACCAATTAAGCCGGGTTCTTTGGTATATGCAATATAGTCTACAGTATTTAAATCATATTTATTTTGAATAAGTTTTTGGATAATTGAAATATTTTTAATATGTTCTCGAGAAGCTAATTCAGGAATAGTTCCTCCAAATTCTTTAAATATATTAATTTGTGAGATAGTCCACATATCTAATATTTTTCCGTCTTCTAATATTGCTAAAGATGTATCATCGTGAGATGTTTCAATACCTAATATTCTCATTATTTTTTATTACCTATTTGTGGTTTTTTTATGTAATATGGATTTATATTTAATAAATCCGACTCTTCTTGAAAAATTGTCATAGAATTAGAAAACTCATTAATGAATTTATTATAATCAACTTTATTAATGAGTTGATTATCTTTTGGTATAATCTCAATATTATCTATATAATTTTCTTTACTAAAATTTGCTTTATTTAAATAAAATACTTTGTCACCTTGCGCATCTAAAAACATTTCATTTAAATTTGGATTAATAAAATTTAGAATTTTAAAGGTAGATGTAGTAAAGATTTTTTGGCCATGAATTAATGCGACTGTTCTTAAAAAAATCAAGGAAATACGAATTCCAGTAAAAAAACCAGGACCTAAATTTAAATAAAAACTCTTTATATCATAAGTATTTAGTGAGTTTCTTTTTAAAATAAGTTCAAAATTTTCAACTAATAAATTAACTTTTTTAGGGACATCTTTAATATAAATGTGATCAATTATTTTTATATTATTGTTAAATAAAATTATTAAAAAATCACTTGTTGCAGTATCTAAATATAAATTCATTATTTAGCCTCAATTTGATATGTGTGAGATCCGCCATGGTTGAATATTGCATTAACCATAACATATTCTTTAAATTTTAAATCATGTAAATTTGATCATTCTATTGCAACGATATTATTTTCAAAATAATCCTCGAATTCTTCAATATCACCTTTAAAGTTGTATAAATCAATATGAATTAAGCCGGTGTACATTTTCATATAATTAAACGAAGGTGAATTAATTTTTTCTTTTATACCTAGATGTTTTGCTAAATATTTTACGAATGTAGTTTTACCCGACCCTAAGTCACCATTTAACAATAAATATTTTTTTTGTTGAATTATAGGTAGTCAAAAAGAAACAACTTTATCAAGTTGTGTCTCATCAGTTAAATTATAAATTTTCATTATTAAAGTATTTTTCTAGTGTTGTTTTGATTTTGGTGCCTTTAATAACCACAATTGCTTCAGGACCTGTATGAATTGAGATAACGTTTGGAATCGGAATTATATTAGTTTTTATATTGTATTTTTCATCCAAATAATTTAGTAAATAATTTGCTTCTTCTGTTTTTTCTCCTAATAAAATCACCTCGTCATCATTGTTGAATGTTTCCATTTTTTCATCTATGGCATTTTGTAATGATCTTAAGAAGAGGCGTCCTTTGCCTTGTTTTTTTAATATACCATCACTAAATCTAATTAGTGGCACAATTTTAAGTAATTTTGCCAAAGTTGCCACTGGTTTTGATAGCCTACCACCTTTTACTAAATAATCATTATACTTAGGGACAAGTGTAATATCTAATTCATAATCATTCCATATGCTAGCATTTTTTATAGAATTATCAAGGCCTAATTTATCAAGATAACTTAAAAACTTATTAATTCTAAATAAAATTGTTTGTGCAACGTCTACTGATTTAACTATGTGCACGTTTGGATATTTTTCTGAAACAATTTTAAGAAAACTATATTGACTTGATAAATTCTCTGAGATTGGAAAAACAACCACATGTTTATATTCATTTACTAAAGACTTAATTAAGTTTTCAGAATATCCTATTGGCGTAGCAGATGTTTTTACTCCTTTAGTTTTTAAGTTGAATTTATCAAAAAATGTTTTAGTATTTAAATCAATACCATCATTATAAACAACATCATTCATTTCGATCTGAAGTGGCAAAAAATAGAATCCAAGTTTTTCTGCTTGATGTTTATCTAGGCCACAAGCTGAATCGACAACTATTGCTATATCTTTCATAAAATCTATTATATAAAATTTGTTATAATTTTAAACATGATTATTATTAATAATATAAACAAACATTTTGAAAATAACTCAATAATTTTTATTGATTCTAGATTGGTTTATACAAAAAGAATTATTGTTGATGATTTAGTTTTCAATATAGATAAAAACAACAATGTTAAAAGCATAAATGTGTTAAATAATTTAAAATATAACATTAAAAATGATAAATTTTATACTACTAAATTAAGCGAGTTAGTGGCGATTAATAAGATAGCATTAGAAAATAATTTAATTATTAATGACAAACCTCAATTTGTTTATGTTAAAGTTATTAAACGTGTAGTTCACCCTAAATCTGAAAAACTTTTTGTGTTGACTGTAAGTGATTCTAAAAAGGAGTTTCAAATTGTTACAAATACCCTTGACTCCCTTGAAGGTTGTGTTTTGGTTTGTGCTTTGCCAGGTTCTACCACATATCCAGGGTTAAACGTTTCACCTGGAAAGGTAATGGATGTTGAAAGTAATGGTATGCTAGCAGGGTACCAAACTTTATCAATTAATAAGCAAGGATTGATTTTTGGAGATATTGAAGATATTGGGAAGGAATTTATTATAAAACATGATAATTAATGAATTAAAAAATAGAGGAATTCTAAAAGATGTAACTAATTTGGATAAATTTAAAAATATCGAAAAAGATGCTTATGTGTATGCTGGGTTTGATCCAACTGCACAAAGCCTTCATTTAGGAAATTATATTCAAATCGCAACAATGTTACGTTTAAAACAAGCTGGTATTAATGTTTTAGCTGTTGTAGGTGGAGCAACCGGAATGATTGGTGACCCCACCTTTCGTTCGAAAGAAAGGGTTTTATTAGACCAAGATAGTATTAATCAAAATAAATCATTTATTGTAAAACAATTGCAAAAATTCGGTTTAGAAGTTTTTGATAATTTAGAATTATATAAAAACATGAATGTTTTTGATTTTTTAAGAGATGTAGGTTCATCAATTAATATCACTTATATGCTAGCTAAAGATTCGATCGCAACAAGGTTAGAAAATGGATTAAGTTTTACTGAATTTAGTTATACATTAATACAAGGATGGGATTTTTATAAACTTTATGTCGATAAAAATGTTCATGGTCAATTTGGTGGATCTGATCAATGGGGAAATATCACTACAGGGCTTGAGATTATATCTCGTAAAGAAGGTATTGACCATAAGGCTTTTGCTTTTACATGTAATTTGCTTACAGATGCAAGTGGTAATAAATTTGGTAAATCCACAGGTGGTGGTAGCTTATGGCTAGATCCTGAAATGACCAAACCATATGATATGTACCAATTTTTATTAAACCAGCCAGACTCAGAAATTGAAAAGTTATTAAAATGATTAACCTTCATACCATTAAATAAAATTGAAGATATTTTACAACAACACACAGAAAATCCAAAGTTACGAATAGCTCAAAAAACTCTGGCATTTGAAGTTATTAAAGATGTTCACAATATTGAAGACGCAACAAAATGTAAAACACTTTCTGAAATTTTATTTAATAAAGACTTAGATTTAAATAGCATAACAACACATCAAATATCTTTATTAAAAAAAGATTTAAATTGTTTATCTATTAAAGAAAATACTAATTTAGTAGAAGAATTAATAAAATTTAATGTTCTTAAATCAAAAAGAGAAGCAAGGGAGTTTATTACTAATAACTCTCTTAAAGTAAATTTAATTCCTATTTCTGAAGAGTTTTTAATGTATAGCAATTTTTGAGATAATAAGTATTCATTACTACATGTTGGAAAAAAGAAAATTTATTTATTAGAAATTTTTAAATAAAAATAAATATATAAAAAGTTAACATAAAACTATGTTAACTTTTTTTGTTCATATGTTTTTTATAAAACAATTTCTGATGCATTTGGCTTACCCGCATAAATTTTATATGTTTCTAAAGCAACTTCGTATCCAAATAATTTAATTAGTGCAATGAATGCTAATCGAGCTGATGCATATGGTGAATTTCCAGTTGTAAATTTATGTTCATTATAATTTGTCAAGGAATCAATTCAATTTTGTTTTCTTAATTCTTTGCTTCAATCTGAAGGATATGAAGCAAAGGCATTATTTTTAATTATATTTGCTTCTTTTAAGACGTTTGGAGCATCACAAATAGCTATAATAGGTTTTCCTAATTCGTGGTGTTTACGAATTAAATTTAGCGATACAACATTTTTTCTTAAAGTTTGTGCACCAGGCCCTCCAGGAACAAATATAACATCATAATCTTCTATATTAATATTGTTACAAATGTTATTTATATGTGCAAGATTATCTTTTCCATGTGCTTCCTTAAGATTTGGATTATAAAAGTCAATTTGAGTGAATTTTTGTGATGTTTTAAAGATAGTTAAAGGGGTAACTAATTCTACATCTTTAAATTTATCTTCGATGATTACTAATAATTTCATTATTTTTTTCTCCTTACTATACCACGATAAACTAAATAAATTACTAAAACAAATGGTAATAAAATAGTTAAAACAAAAATTATAACGTATGATTTAATTCAAATTTTATTTTCTTGGATTTTTTGTTCATATACTACATTTTGTAATTGCACTGCTGCTTCATTTGAATTAAAGTTATTTATTATATCATCAGCTCTTTTTTTGTCATAAAACAAACTAAAAATATAAAATGCAAGAGCACTAATCATAATTGACAAATTTATTATTAACAGTAAATTTGTATTTTTAAATCATTGATTAAATACTTGTTTAAAATTAAGGATAAAGTGTATATTAAAGCTAGTATTTTCTTGTGGCGAAAATGGGCTACCGATTTCAATAATTTGATCTTTTAATGAAAAAATTAAGATATTAAACAATCCAAAATATGTGAAAAAGAAGATTATTAACCAAGTTATACGAAGCCTTTTTAAAATTAGTGAACGGTATAATTCTGCAAAAACAGGACTTGAAGAAATATCATTGCTTGAAAAATTGTCTTTGTACTTCTTGTTGATTTTTTTTCATTGCAAGATTTTAATTGTATTTTTGGTTATATAGAATAACGAAATAAATCCAGGAATCGAAATAAGGATGTAAAGACCAATTCCGAGCGATTCTGTGTTTAAATGTGTTAGGGCATTATAACCAATTCCAATTAAACAAACTGTTAAAACAGATAATCAAAATAATAGTGATACAATCCTTGTTTTTGTCTCGTTTTTTATTATTTTAAAGGTTGTTGGATTGAAGTCTTTCTTTATATGAGGATTTTTAATCGTTTGTTCATTGTTTATGGGTAAATCTTGTTGTTTTGGTTTAAACATATGTATTTAAATATTAATCTTGATCTTCATCTTTATTACTTGATGAATTTTGTGGTTTTTTGCTTTTAGCTTTATCTTTTAAAAACTTAATAAAGATATCTAACGATTTACCAACATCAGCTTTTTTTCTTAAACTTTCGCTTTCTATTATTTCATCTAGTTTTTCAACTAAATTCTTTTGAGTTTTATCTTCTAAATTAGCAGCAACATTTTTAATAATGTAAATTTTATCATCAAGTTTAGAATCTAGTGTTTTAGCTTCGTTGTATAATTTATCTATATTTTTAGTTAAATAATCAGTTAAGATTTCCCTTTTTTTCTCGTCTGAATTAGCTGTAAGATAATCAGGTCTTTCTGCAGACATTCTAGAAATTGCTTTATCAATAATGTCTTCTAAATTCTTTTCAATTTTTAATTCTTTTGATTTTTCCTGCAAGACAGGAATCACAATATCGAAGATACGATCATTATTAATAACTTTTGAAATTTCACTAAGTGCTTTATCAACCCTTTCCTTTTCTTCTTTGCTTAGTGTTGAATAGTTTTTACTTCAAAGTGTTGAGTCTGATAAGCCTTCAACTACTTTTTGAAAATCATCTACTTTTGAGAATAATGAAGCAAATGATTCTCCTTTCCCTCCAGTCATTATTTTTACTCCAATATTTGATACTGTGTTTGTTGAACTGTCTTCATTTTTTGAAGAAACAAGCATAACATTAGCCATTAATAAACCAGCTGGTATTGTTGAAATGGCATTAGTTATACCAAAAGAAACTCTCTTTAATCATTTATGTTTTGCTGTTTTTCTTTTGCGTCTAAATTTAGGGATGAAGTGTAAAATATTGTTAACTACAAAAAATAAACTTCTTGCAGAGAGATAGATAATGATTGATAGTAAAGAAACTAGCAATGGAATCACTCCTTTTAATGATCTTATATCACTATCCTGCGAATTATTAATATAACTTGATAAAGCTCCGTATATAATAATTGATGTTACAATTGTTATTACAATTGCGGAAATTTTAAATATAGTTCACTTAAAACCATATAAAAAGCCAAATCCAAAACTTATTAACAATGCTGCTATAAATATAAGTAAAACATATGTTGTTGAGTTTTGGTTATTAAATAACTCTGATAATTTTATTAATAAATTTTTTAATGTTTCTGACATTTTTTCCTTTCTTTACAAATATTTTGCCTTTGTTTGTTTTTTTCATGGATTTTTTTGATTTATTCTGTCGATAAATAATTTACCATTTAAATGATCTAATTCGTGTTGAAATACTATTGCTAAATAATCAGTAACTTCATATCTCATATGTTTATTTTCTAAATAACTAAAAGCATCAACAATAATTCTTTTGCTGCGGTGTACATAACCTTCTTGATTTGGGTGTTCTTCAGGAACACTCAAACAACCTTCGCCATCACTTAAAGCAACCAAAGATTTGCTTTGAAATATAATTTTTGGATTAAAAAGTACATCTTTGAATATAATATTGTTTTGTGAATCAGTTAAATAAATATAAAAGACATTTTTTAAAATTCCATATTGTACGGCTGCAACACCAACACCAGGGCGAAATTCAGATTCGCCACTTTGTGACGTATCGATATGATAAATCATTTGTTTAGCAAGCTCAATATTTTCATTAGATAATGGTAATGTTACATCTAATGATCGCTTACGCAGAACATTTTCAGGCAATTCTACAATTTTTATATTATATTTTTCTTTATTTTGCATCTTAAAATAAATTATATAATATTTTAGGTTAAAATTTTAAAGGAGTTTAAAAATGCAAATATTTCTAACCATGTTACTTAATTTAACATTCTTCTTATTTGGGTATTTATTGGGTTCTTTAAATACTTCAATTTTATTTGGGAAACTCACTAAAAAGCCAGATTTAAGATTGTATTATTCAAAAAATGCTGGTGCTACAAATTCTCTTAGAGTTTATGGCAAAAAATCAGCTATTATTATTTTGTTAATAGATATCTTTAAAACATTCATTGTTGTCTTATTATGTCGTTTAGTTAGCCAATTAGTAAATGATGCAATAACTGAAGAATTTATACGTAAAACTAAAGACGTAAGTTTATTATATTCAAAACTATATTTAATTCCTCTTTTAGGCGGAATTGGTGTTTTACTTGGTAATGTATATCCGGTATTTTATAAATTTAAAGGTGGCAAAGGTGTTGCTGGCTCAGTTGGTTTATTAATTTCAATTAACATTGTTTTATTACCAATTGCAGCAATTTTCTTCTTTGGCCTTATGTTTTGAAAAAGATATGTTTCATTAGCTAGTGTGTTAACATCTTTAGTTATGATTGTTTTTATAGCAATTCCTTGAGTTAATTCAGGGCCATTATCATGAGTTTCTGGCGTTGAGTATAACACAAATATCATTACTATATGTTTTTATATCTTTAATGCTGGAATTGTTATTTTTGCTCATAAAGCAAATATTCAAAGACTGCTTAAACAGCAAGAAAGAAAATTTGGGCAAAATTAAAATAATTTATATTTTTTTATAAAATATTATAGATTAAATATAAAATTTAATTATCTTTAGGAAGATTATGAAACAATACAAACGGATTTTAATTAAACTTTCTGGTGAAGGTTTTGCAAATAAAGAAAAACATTTAGCTATTGATAACGAATTAGTTAAGAAAATAGCTTTACAATTAAAAGAAATAGTAAATAAAGGCATCCAGGTATCAATTGTAATTGGTGGTGGCAATTTTTGAAGAGGAGCTTCTGCGGAAAAAAACGGGATCCCGCGTAATAGAGCAGACTATATTGGAATGTTAGCAACTATTATGAATGGTTTAGCTCTTCGTAGTGGCTTTGAACTTGTGGGTTTGAAATCAAGAGTTCAAAGCTCATTAAGTTTAGATCCTAAGATAGCCGAAAACTATGTAAATGAAAAAACAATTAAATATTTAAAAGATGGGGAAGTTGTAATTTTTGTTGGGGGAACCGGTAGACCATTTTTTACAACCGATACAGCTTCAACTCTTTATGCGGCTGAAATAGGTGCCGAAGTTATTTTAATGGGGAAAAATGGAACTGATGGAGTTTATGATAGTGATCCTAAAAAAAACCCAAGTGCAAAACGTTATGACAAAATAACTTATGACCAAATTTTGGAAAATAAATTACAAGTTATGGACCTAACAGCCACTAGTATGGCACGCGATAACAATATTGACTTAATAATTTTTAACTTATTAGAAGATAACTCAATTTTAAGAGTACTTGATTCATCTATTAAACATACAGAGGTAACAAAATAATGGAACTTGATTTATATATATTAGACTTTGAAGATACTGCAGAAAAACCAATTAGTCATTTAAGATTTGAAATGTCTAAGATTTCAACAGGGCGAGCAAATCCACAAATAATTAAGGGTATAAAGATTAATTATTATGATACTTTAACACCACTTGAGGAATTATCTCACATTAGTGTTCCTGAACCACAACAACTGCTAATTAAACCTTACGACCAAACAACTACTAAAGATATTTATAAAGCCTTAGAAAAAGCTAATTTAGGGGTTATGCCTATTGATGAAGGGCACCAAGTACGTTTAAATTTTCCAACTTTAACAACAGAACGTAGGAAAGAACTAATTAAAAGCCTTGGCAAAATTTCTGAAGCAGCTAAAGTTGGAGTTCGTAATGCTCGCCAAAATATAAATAAAAATATTAAATCAGACGGAGAGTTATCCGAAGATCAACAAAAGCAATACTTAGATAAAATTCAAAAATTAGTTGATGAGTATATCGAAAAAATCAATTTGTTAACAAAAGAAAAAGAATCAGAATTAATGAATAAGTAACATATAAAATTATTAGATAAGTAAAGCAACATTCGGCTAATTTATCCGAACGTTGCTTTGTTTTTTTGGCAAAAATTATTGTTAATTTATTCCGTTATAAATCTCTTTCTTTTTACGATAATTTATAATATTATAAACTGATAAGATGGGAACAATCAAATCAATTATATACATAATTTTTATATGTTTAGTTGATGTTTTTAATAACATGATATTTGCAATATAACGAGGTGCAAAATAGCCTATATAAATAAAACATCCAAGAAATAACCAAAAACCTAATATTGTATTGATGTCTAAACCACCAATAAAATTAATTCTTTTAATTGCTAAAGTGAGTGCAGAAGCAAAAGAGAGTATGGCGGAAGTATGCCAAATAAACTTAATTATTGTTTCTTTATTTAATGTATTATATAGATATCCTATATTTTGTTTTTCTTTAACTTTTTGTTTTTTTATATCTTTTTCTAAATCCAAAATGTTATATCAACCCTTAAAATAAATAAAAACAACAAAAAATATAAAGCCACCCTTCTTCCATTGTTTGCCTTCCTTTTGTAGTATTTCATTATATATTTCAGCAGAATATAAAGAAATAAAAGATGTAGGATATGCTATTATACTAAACCCAATTAGTGGACTTAAAATAACTACCAACACAATGTACACAATATAATTTGTAAAGTCTTTAAATGCATTATTAATTATTTGTGAAATACTAGGAAATAAATAATAAAGTGTAACTATCATTCCTATTAAAACACCAATGCTAAATAAATCCCTAAACAAGTTAACAATCTTCCACTTGATAATTAATTGTCTAGTTGTGAAGCTGTGTTGTTTATGATAAGACTTTGCAATTATTTTAATTACT